>NZ_JBSICB010000039.1:0-622 GCF_058245615.1 Chryseobacterium sp. UF-290 | reverse complement strand
GCACTAATTATATGGCCTACCATTCCGGCTCTTTTCGCATATTTTCCATACATTGCAGTAGTGTTGACATAGCTACTTCTTAATCCTATTAGTGATCCTCTTGCTCTACCTGCATAAGCCGTACTTCTCATGTTACCTAAATTGTCTACCCAATATCCACTATTGTAAAGATTTGTTCTTTGCTTTACAATATATTCGAAGCCTCCTTCCATTGCAGTTGAGCCCCAGTCTGCCCAATTTATATACGCATCCAATGGTGTATCTCTTGTATTTTGAATTGGGCTTCTATTAAGTACTCCTAGATCTAATTCTACATTCGCCCCATCATCCGTTAAAGATCCATTTACCTTAGGTGTTCCTACCCAATATAACAAATAACCGTTTCTGTTTGTTATACTACTAGTACGTCCTGACATTAAATCTCTATACGCTTGTGTTTGCCCAAAAGGAACACTTCCTCCACCACCTCCGCCTTCATTAGGACGGGAAAATATCGTCGGAACATTACCTGACCACTCATCCATAGACATCCCCGTTGCACCTTTTCCGCCTGCAAGATAATACGAAGCGGCTCCGCCAGAACTTATATTCCAGCTCCACGTATCAGGAGCATAAGCTTTTC
>NZ_JBSICB010000038.1:0-965 GCF_058245615.1 Chryseobacterium sp. UF-290 | reverse complement strand
AAGAATTTATGCAGCTGTATGGGGAGGAGATAGAATTAGAGAGCTGTCCGATTTATTTGGTGGGAAAGAAAATGATAGTATTTGGATTACTTCTACTATATATGATCCTTATCCGCATGACACAATAAAGAAAGTTCTTGAAAATAATAGAATAAATGAACAAAAGAAATTGGATAAATCAGCAGATTCTCTTAACGAAGTAAATTATAGAAAAAGTTGGCATTATAAAAAATATGGTTGGTAGTATGAAAAATAATAAAATTTTCTTTTTTTTATTTACACTAGTCCTCTTTAACTGTAAAAAAGAGAATAGGGTAAATATTTTGGAACTGACAGACTTAAATAAGTATAAAACCTCAGAAATAAAAATTAATGACTCAATAACGAAGGTTAATGGTGATAATAATAATTATTCGTTAAAAGGTATTATAAATACTTATAATCACTCCAAACAAGATTGGTGGGAAATCAAGAATAAAAAAAATGGTGAAAAGTATATGGTAGAATATATTTTTCTGGATAAACAAATTGTAAATCAAATTAAAATATATAAAGAAGGATTACTTTATAAGAAATCAAGTAAGTTTTACAATGTGTTATTTGAAAACAATGGATTTAGTTTTAATTTTTATTTTCCTGATTCAAATTTTAAAACTCGACACATTAATTTTGATTATACTATTTCCGATACACTTAAAAGGAAAATAACAAAAGAGGGGAAATTAAAATGTAAAAAAAATAATGATCATTATTCTTGTTTTATACCTGTTAATAATAATGAGAGCGTAATTGGTATAGTAACTAACTTTTCTAATTTTAAAGACAAGGACAGTGTTTCACTTGCTGTAGATAGGATGTTTGTACAGTCCTTAAAAAATAATAAGTAGGGTAATGTTCCAAACGTGTTGGTGTTGGTGAAAAACTATAGCGTTGAAAACCGACGCTATAGTTTTTTAATAAAATAA
>NZ_JBSICB010000037.1:0-1050 GCF_058245615.1 Chryseobacterium sp. UF-290 | reverse complement strand
TTCAATCTACTACTCCTGCGCTCCCTGTAATTGGGACCGCAAAGATACAAACTTTATTTTAACTCACAACCTTTTTTTAATTTAAAAAAGTAAAAGTATTTTCGTCTGTTTCTTCGGTAGAATAAATGTTTATGCTTAGCTAAAAGCTCTTCTGCGCTTAACTGTCTACTCTCGTTTTCAGTGGGGCAAAGATAATCACTTATTAACACACAAAACAAGTTTACTTAACATAAAATTTACACTCGTGGATAAATAGATCTATAACTCATTAGTTTATAATTAATTAATGTAAAAACATAGTTATCCACAATAAACGTTTATAAATACACAAAATCGGAAAAGCTCCTCATGTCTATTCTTTATATTCTAAAAATAGATACATAAAATATGAAATCAAATAATGGTTTCAATAAATAATACATTTAAAAATTTGTGTTTAAAGAAATATAACAGGCAAATGATCAGGTTGAAGAAGAAGCCTACCAATGCTAAGATCCCGTATGGGCTAAATCCATAAGAAAGATTCTAAAGAAATATATATGTTTTGGATATATGGGATATGGTAAATAAAGGTGAATATAGTTCAGAGTATATACTGAAGGACTTCATCGGATATAAAATTCTCGCAGAGCTGACAGGTCATAATCTTCAGCTTTACAATGAAGAAGCTCATACATATTATCATTAACTATTTCGAGGAACTCAACAATGTATTTGACACATTCTCTACAGGAAGACAAACCGGGTGGAAAATCAAGGGTTATGAGTTTTCAATTATAGAATATGTTATCGAATAGAAGCGAATTGTAAAATGGTTTCAGCGTTGAATAAAACCATCTATTGCTTTGGCCAAAAACTTAGGGTAATAAAAAATGAAGAAAGTTATGCCTGAGCCTTACAAGATGATAAACGATACCGTAAAACAATCTTTATAAAGCAAGAAAACAAACAACCAGGATTAATAATAAATAAATTGTATAGTATAAAAGGATATATGGTTTGTGGTTTGGTTATCCAGCAAAAAAAAGTCTCATGTATTTGTTATACATG
>NZ_JBSICB010000036.1:0-1160 GCF_058245615.1 Chryseobacterium sp. UF-290 | reverse complement strand
GCCACGAATGCCTTTAGATTTGCAAAAGGATTTAGTATTAAATTAGATAATAATTAAATTCTGAAGAACCAGAGAAAATAAAGTGAACTAAACGAATGCACAGATTAGAACTATTTCGTGTATCAGACCTTATTTTCTCTTTTGAATATCTGCCATTTAGAATGTTAAGCATTAAGGCTTATTAAAGGTTTTAGCATCATTCAAATTGGTTCATTCAGGATTTACCTTAAATCCAAAGTTATGAAAAGTTATTTTATTGGAATAGATATTTCCAAGGATACATTGGATGTTTGTATATTAAATAATTCCAATGAAAAAGAAATGGCATTCAAGGTAGAAAATACAATGGAAGGTATAGAGCAAATGATAAGCTCTACCTATGATTTGGAACAAGATTGTGAGTTATGTTATTGCTTTGAAAATACCGGAAACTATGGACTTCTTCTTGCCAGGATGCTGGAAGATCAGAAAATAACCTATTACCAGGTTCCGGCTTTGGAAATAAAACTAAGCCAGGGAATCCAAAGGGGAAAGAATGACAGAGTTGATGCCTGGAGAATAGCCAAATATGCAAAAATGTATTCCCAGGATCTTAAGCCTTATGTTCTTGCGGAGAAAGTACTTTTTAAAGTGAAGAATCTTCTTACCTACAGAAACTTACTGATAAAGTTGAGAACGCAGCTTAAGAATGAGAAAAAATCCTTTTATCAGGTGAGTAAAATTGCAGATGTAAGCTATGAAATGAATGATATAACAAATCATATACAGGAATTGGATGGTAAGATTACCTTGGTGGAGAAGAAAATAAAGCAAGAAATCAGTGAACAGGAAAAAATAAGCAAAAACTTTGAGAAAATAACCAAAATAAAAGGGGTTGGCTTTCTCACCGCTGCTTATATGATTGTACTAACCAATAATTTTACTAGCTTTCAGAATCCAAGAAAATTCAACTGTTATGCAGGATTAGCTCCTTTTGAACATCTATCAGGAACTAGTATTAAAGGAAAAACAAAGACCAGCAAGCTTAGAAATAAGAGAATTAAAACAGTTCTTTTCAGCGGAGCTAATTCAGCAATAATTTATGATGAGGAATTAAAAGCATACTACAAAAGAAAAAAACAGCAGGGAAAAGCTCATAATTCAATTATTAATGCGGTATG
>NZ_JBSICB010000035.1:0-1181 GCF_058245615.1 Chryseobacterium sp. UF-290 | reverse complement strand
CATACCGCATTAATAATTGAATTATGAGCTTTTCCCTGCTGTTTTTTTCTTTTGTAGTATGCTTTTAATTCCTCATCGTAAATTATAGCTGAGTTAGCACCGTTGAAAAGAACTGTTTTAATTCTCTTATTTCTAAGTTTACTGGTCTTTGTTTTTCCTTTAATACTAGTTCCTGATGCATGTTCAAAAGGGGCTAATCCTGCATAACAATTGAATTTTCTTGGATTCTGAAAACTTGTGAAATTGTTGGTCAATACAATCATATATGCCCCTGTAAGAAATCCTACACCTTTCACTTTGGTTATCTTTTCAAAGTTCCTGTTTATTCTTTCTTCCTTGCTGATTTCTTCTTTTATTTTTTCTTCTGTCAAAGAAATCTTTTTATTCAGTTGTTGTATATGAAAAGCTATATCATCCATCTCATATCCTACATCTGCTATTTTACTGACTTGATAAAAAGATTTTTCCTCATTCTTAAACTGCGTTCTTACCTTTATCAGAAGGTTTCTATAGGTGAGAAGGTTCTTCACTGTAAAAAGTACTTTCTCAGGAAGAACATAGGGTTTAATATCTTGAGAATACATTTTTGCATATTTGGCTATTCTCCGGGCATCCACTTTATCATTCTTTCCCCTTTGAATTCCCTGGCTCAGTTTTATTTCAAGAGCAGGAATCTGATAATAAGGAATTTGTTGATCCTCCAACATCCTGGCAAGAAGCAGTCCATAGTTTCCTGTATTTTCAAAGCAATAATGCAGTTTGGAATCTTTACAAAAGCTTGAACTAATCATTTGTTCTATTCCTTCCACTGTATTTTCTACTTTGAATACAGTTTCTTTTTCATTGGAGCTATTTAATATACAAACATCCAATGTATCCTTGGAAATATCTATTCCAATAAAATAACTTTTCATAACTTTGGATTTAGGGTAAATCCTGAATGAACCAATTTGAATGCTGCTAAAACCTTTAATAAGCCACAATGCTTAACATTCTAAATGGCAAATATTCAAAAGAGAAAATAAAGTCTGATACACGGAATAGTTCTATACTTGAAATCTGCTTAGTTCACTTTATTTTCTCTGGTTCTTCAGAATTTAATTATTGTCTAATTTAATACTAAATCCTTTTGCAAATCTAAAGGTCTAATTTAATACTAAATCCTTTTGCAAATCTAAAGG
>NZ_JBSICB010000034.1:0-2341 GCF_058245615.1 Chryseobacterium sp. UF-290 | reverse complement strand
GCTTGCCACATTTATAACATATGACAAACATTACTTTTAAAGCAAAATGCTGCCGTAATAAACCTCCTCTCTTATCTCCCCTTCCTGTCAGCACTTGTGACTCCGTTGATCCCATAAAAATCTATCTTTTCAATTTTCTGATCAGAAAAAAATTGCAGCATTTCTTTATTCCATTCTCCATGATATTGCCTGGTCAGTTTTTCTATTATATCCGGAATTTTTTCGGTAAAAACAATATTAATCATAGGGTATTGATAGTGATTATTATTTGCATAGCTTCTCGTTTCAGGATCTGCAAAATAAATTCTCAGAACATAATTATCTTTACTGTTAAATATTTTAGTATCATAGCCAAACTTTTTAATTGTAATATTATAATCCTGTAATCCTGCATTGAAATCTGAAAATTTTCTGTTATAATATTGTGTTTTACTTTCTGCTATAGCTTGTAATTTGGGAGTTATTTCATTATAAAATTTGAAATATTCATTACGCTGAGCATTACAAAACTGTAATGACAGAAGAAAAAAAGTAGCTAAGACTATTTTAAAAACTGGTTTCATATTGTTTGATTTTTAATTATTATTGATATACTTATTTAAGGACAACCTTTCACGTTCACTCCCGGTTTAGGTACTCCATTTCCTCCCGGTATTACGATATTTTCTTTAGTGACATTTATCTTTTTCACATCACCATTCCCATCTACTTTTCCCAAGCTGATCCCAGTGTTGAATTGATCTAAAATGTACGCCAAACCTGCACTACGTCCTGTGATATCTCCTATAGAGCTAATGTAGGTTCCCTCCCCATATGTTTCATTAATTTCAGAAAAATCTGCACCTACAGGAGATCCAAGAGAAAAAGAATGTGTTGAAGGGTCATAATTCTGGCTTCTGGGATAGTTCGCCAGAAAATTAACCCCTAAGCTTCTGTCATTGACCATCAATACATAGACTTCTGGGGTACCATGGTAATTGCCATATACAAAACGATACTTAAAATTGCTATTGGTAAGCATTTCCTCCAGCATCCCATACAAATCACCGGCAGACGGTGCACCAAAACCCCCGGCATGTGAATGCCCGTCCCCAATATACGTGCCAGACAATTGAGAAGTGGGTATACTTCCATTGGTAGCTGATCCTTCTTTAGGAGGCGTTACATCATAAGTGCCATCCGCTTTTTGTCCTATTGCAACTGCCCATTCATTCTGAGCCGTCGTCTTTGCTTTCAGAACAGAATCCATATTTTGCTGCACTTTAACGTTTCCATAAACATTATTTGCAGCGGTTACCACAGGCTTAGCCTTTTTACACGGATCATCATCAGGACTCATATAATCAGGGAACTTATGCCTGGAGCCGTCACCGGACATAGACTGACCTCCTCCCATTGGACCGTTTTTCGGATCTGCCCAGGAAGCGTCCTTATACCAAAGTTTGATAATATAAAATGCTGTCCCATTTTGAAACAGCATTTGTATTCTATTGCTTTGTTAGAACAATATTCTTTGGCAAAGGATCAGGTCGTTGGGATTGTGGCAAACCATAATAAAAACAATCATTATCTGTCCAGTCACTATTTTGATAATACTTCCATTCTAGTTTTGTTTTTGTAGTATCTGTAAAGCTAATAGCTATACTACCAGTTATATGACATAGATCTGGATCACTATAAAATAAAGAGTATTTATTTCCATATCTTCTAAAATTAACTCCTTGAACTTTAGCATTGTCATCATTAATATTTGTATTATCAAACAAAATATTTCCATTATTATCTAATACTTTAAATTTTCCAATTAAATAATCTCTATAATATTTAAATACATTATCATATTTATTTGTAATCTTTGTGAAAGTTATATAAATAGTTTTATTATCCCATGTTCCTTTCCAAGCACCTTCATAACTTGGGAGCTCATTATTAGTATCCTTTTGATAAGAATTATCAGGAAGGTCAGTTTCAGTGGGTCTTAGAGTATAGATTTGTTGTGCATTAAATAATGCTGCTACACTTATTAGTATTAATACAAATATATTTTTCATAATTTCAAATTTATTAATTATGGATTAGGAACATGGTATCTTTTTTACAGGTTTATCCTTTCCATCATATTCCAGTTTTTTAGTTGTATCCCCATCAATTTTATATACCTGTAGGCCATCTATACCTACAGCTTCTTTCAAAAACTGTACGAATACTTTTTCTATCACTCCCTGATCAGATAATTGTGATTCTGTAAGATTTTCATATTCTCTATTATACCAAGCATTCCAGGTATCAATCTTATCCCAAGTAGAACCTGGCCAGCTCTCATTAGTATACCGGAGCATAT
>NZ_JBSICB010000033.1:0-2600 GCF_058245615.1 Chryseobacterium sp. UF-290 | reverse complement strand
AGAATGTTTGCCGTGGTAAAAAGAGAGGAACCTTTTGTAAATTTAATAAGATATAATTTGCACATGTCTTAGAATACACAGATTACACAGATTTTTCATCAGCATCTGCGTAATCTGTGAAATCTGTGGGAGATAATCCTGCACCTTTACAATCATTCAACTCTTTAGATATAGAATAATACGCCGAAAATCATCAACTTTCAATCAAATAGCAGTTTATATTATAAACCTTTTCGCTTTTTCCTCTTAGCCGTTATTATTTTACTGCATATTTTTTCTGTTTTCTATTGTATACATGGTGCTTTTTTGCCATTTTTGTATAAAATGTCGGACATGCAAAAAGAAAAATTACGTCTCATAAGAAAGCAAAAAGGCTATACTCAGCAGCAGGTAGCTGATTTTATCGCAACAGATGTATCGAACTACAGCAGAAAAGAAAATGGTGATGTAAGGATTATCCCTGATGAATGGGAAAAGATCGCCCGTTTTTTAGATGTACCGGTAGAGGATATTTATGAAGAAGAGGAAGCTAAGGTTATCGTAAATAATGATCATCCGGTATTTAATGACAGTTCTACGTCAGCAGGAGCAATCAATAATCAGAATTTATATAATAATATTCCAGGTTCAATTGTTGAAAACCTTCAAGGATATATTGCTTTATTGAGAGAAGAAAACGAAAAACTGAAAGAAGAGCTGAAGAACACTCCAAAGGGTAGAAAATAATACGTTTAACCGTAAAAATATTGTGTCACTCATATCCGTAGTATGTAGTGACATTTTTTTTGTGAAATATATTGGAGAGTATCGTTAAGAGCCTGTTTATAATTTAACGCTTTATTTTTTTATTTTCCCGCTGATTTTGCAGATTCAGCAGATCATTATTCGTAAATAAAATCAGCGAGAAATACTATTTTAATACAAATTTAAACAGGCTCTAAGAAATTATGGTAAAGAAAAAAGGCAATCCGGAGATTGCCTTTTATTATTTTTTCGAAAAATTATTTGTTTTTCATTTCCTCTTTGATCTTGTTTTCCAATTCCTCAGAAAGATCAGGATTATCTTTTAAAACATCCTTTACAGCGTCACGTCCCTGACCAAGTTTGGTCTCTTCGTAGCTGAACCATGAACCGCTCTTCTTCACAATTCCCATATCTACTGCAGTATCAAGAATCTCACCTACTTTAGATACTCCCTCGCCATACATGATATCGAATTCTGCTTGTTTGAAAGGAGGAGCTACCTTGTTTTTCACGATCTTCACTTTCACACGGCTTCCGATAGCTTCATCACCTTGTTTGATCGGTGCGCTGGCTTTTCTGATGTCGATTCTTACAGAAGCGTAGAACTTAAGGGCATTACCTCCTGTCGTGGTTTCAGGGTTTCCGAACATGACACCGATTTTTTCTCTCAGCTGGTTGATGAAGATCACTGTACATTTTGTTCTTGAAATCGTAGCGGTAAGCTTTCTTAATGCCTGAGACATTAATCTTGCGTGAAGACCCATTTTGGAATCTCCCATTTCACCTTCGATCTCCGCTTTTGGCGTAAGCGCAGCTACAGAGTCAATGACTACGATATCAATAGCTCCTGAACGGATAAGGTTATCTGCGATCTCTAAAGCCTGCTCACCATTGTCCGGCTGAGAAATAATAAGGTTTTCTAAGTCGATTCCTAATTTCGCAGCGTAAGTTCTGTCAAAAGCGTGCTCTGCATCAATGAAGGCAGCAATACCACCCGCTTTTTGAGCTTCAGCAATAGCATGAAGGGTCAAAGTTGTTTTACCTGAAGATTCAGGACCATATATTTCAATGATTCTTCCTCTTGGGTATCCTCCCACACCTAATGCGATATCTAATCCTAAAGATCCCGAAGGAATGACTTCTATTGTAGTATCTACGGCATCATCACCCAAAGTCATTACAGTCCCTTTACCGTATGTTTTATCTAATTTGTCAAGCACCAATGCGAGTGCTTTTTTCTTATCTTCAATGTTACTCATCGCTATTAAAATATTTCTCAAAAATACATAATTTAAACATCAAAAACTAATATTATTTATCCCTGAAACCTGTTTTTCGAGTTAAAAAATGATAAAATTTTGGTACTGATCTCATTCATAACGAAGCAGATGCGAAATGGGGTAGACAATGTGTTTAAAAATATATTTTTTCTTCAGAAGAGGAGGTGCAGGTTCTGTAAAATCGGCTTAACTTGGGTAATTTTTGTTTATCCCGGCGTTGAAAGATCTTCTGAATGAATAACCTTTATATGTATATGGATTTTCTATGAACAGTAAAACTTTGAGTTTGCCGGAAACTGCAAAGGTGCAAGTTTTATGTACATGCTGTTGTAAGGCTTAAAGATTTTATCTGTGATAAAACTTGGATGCAGCATATTTTTTTAATATTATTTTATCTCTCGCAGATTGCACAGATTACGCAGATGCTGATGAAAAATCTGTGTAATCTGTGGGAAAATTTATATAGCTCTTATATTGCCTCGAATATAAGAATAAAAGGATTCGTGTATTCTAAGACATGTGCAAATTATATCTTATTAAATTTACAAAAGGTTCCTCTCTTTTTACCACTGCAAA
>NZ_JBSICB010000032.1:0-3240 GCF_058245615.1 Chryseobacterium sp. UF-290 | reverse complement strand
AGTAGCTATGTCAACACTACTGCAATGTATGGAAAATATGCGAAAAGAGCCGGAATGGTAGGCCATATAATTAGTGCTGGTCAAATAGGTTATGGAGTTTATCAAGATAAAGGAAAGTTTAGCAAAAATACACAAGTGGCGACTGCTGGAGTTGCAGGCGGTATGGCAGGAGCTGCAATTGGAGGTTGGGCAGGGACAAAATCAGGAACCCTTATTGGAGCTGCTATAGGAGTTTGGTTTGAAGGAATTGGAGCAGTACCAGCTGGAGCAATTGGTGGGGTAATAGGGGGTATTACAGGAAGTATATTGGGAGGTATATATGGTGGTGATTATGCGGAAGCACAAGCAGAAGAATGGTTAAAATAAATAAATTTATGGAAAGAATTTGGAACTACGTCCATTATTCAATATTTAATTCGTACAAACTATTATACAAATTGTTGTCATATGTAGACCCGTTCAGATTATTATACAAAATTCCCGCAGTGAAAAGATTTTATGCTAAAGGAGGTATAAATGATATGAATAAATTTACTGATGAAGTTGCATTTAATGATAAAAGATCAGGTCTGGGAAGTATTTGGGCAGGTAGTATGGTTGGTGGTTTAATAATTCTTATAGAATATGGATTATTCAATATTCTTCAGGTAATATTAGGGAAATCATTAATACAAATTTTTTGGGAGCCAGGAAGTTCTTATAAATGGTTATTTGTAATAGGATTTTTGATTATGCCTTGGGTTATTAATGAGAAATTACTATTTAAAAATGATAAGTATTTAAAATATTTTGATGAATTTGATAAGGAACCTAAAGAAGTAAAACGTAAATGGGCATGGATCAGTTTTGGTGTAATTTTAGGAATCGTAATATTTTTTATACTTAGTTTTGTGCCATTGTCCTTTATCTTTTAAGCAAAATGGAGTTGCTACCTTTTTTTGAGACAAAAAGTTTATACTTTTTTATACTCCTATTTTGGATAATCTTGAAAATAATTAGAGTATTGAACTTTCAATACTCTAATTTTATAAAATAAGTTTCGCTAGAAACAGCAATAGAGATCATTGAAGAAAACAACTACTATCCTTTTGGGCTGAAGCATGAAGGCTATAATGCATTAGCTGGCAACCCTTCCTATAACTATGGTTATAATGGAAAAGAATTGCAGACGGAAAGTGGAATGTATGACTATGGTGCCAGAATGTATATGAGTGATATTGGAAGATGGGGTGTAATAGACCCATTGGCAGAGACCACAAGAAGGTTTTCGCCTTATAATTATGCATTAAATAATCCTGTGAGCTTTATCGACCCGGATGGGAGAAAAGCTTATGCTCCTGATACGTGGAGCTGGAATATAAGCTCTGGCGGAGCCGCTTCGTATTATCTTGCAGGCGGAAAAGGTGCAACGGGAATGTCTATGGATGAATGGTCAGGTAATGTACCAACAATTTTTACTCCGAGTGCAGGCGGAGGTGGAGGTTTGAGTTTAGGATTAATTGATACTATTTTAAATTTAGGAGGAAACTGGCATAATACAGGATTTGGCTTTCAGGACAGTAACAATATCCTCCTGGGGTATAACGGAAGTTACTTAAGTCTTAATACCAATTATGCTGAAGGGGGTATTGGAGATGCAATCATTAATGTTCCTGAAATTATTTTAAGTGGAAGCAGTTCTGGTTGGGGAAATCAGATATTAAGCCAGTTTAATGCTTATATGGATAAATATAACGGAAATACAGGAGTATATGGTCTTATTGGAAGATCAACTTCTTATATAGCAAATTTAATAGACGGTTTTATAGGAACTACTAATGAGGAGTTTCCTATAATTACAAATCCTGGTGGTATGGCGAGAACAGATTTTGATGCAAGTACTCATGATAAATTGAGAAGAGGTGATAAAACCTTTATATTAGATTGGGGAAGTTTTGTAGCTCCAAGTACCTTTCCTAATGCTGGTAAAGATGGAAAGATAACTTGGGCCGGAAGAATTTATGCAGCTGTATGGGGAGGAGATAGAATTAGAGAGCTGTCAGAGTTGTTCCGTAATAAAGAAATTAGTGATACAGTATACTATAAAGATTATACATTTATGAAAGGATCAATTATTCCAATTGATACAGTTTACAAAACTTCTATAGAGAAAGGAGAAAATTGGTCAAAAGCTATGCAAAGACTTTATAAAACATCAGATTCAGTAAAATCTTCAAAATAAATAATGAATAAATACTTTTTTTTATCCCTATTGTTTTTAATTACCTTTTCTTGTAAAAAAGAAGAAGTGAAAAGCAATGAAGGAATGCATCCTACAGATTATTTTTCAGTTGCAACTAATTTGGAAAAATTAGAATATCTCGAAAAACATAAAGTAAATGATTCTCTCTATAAAGTAAGAGGGCAATTTAGTACTTATGAAGTGACAGGACAAGTGAATGGAAATGATGTGAAGACTGATTGGTGGGAAGTAAAAGATCTTAAAACCAAAATATTGGTAGCAAAACTAGAATATAAAATAACTGACGATAAAGAGTTTGTTAATCAATATTTTTTATTTAACCGTGAAAAATTAGATACTTTAAATAGTAAATTTTACAAGTTGAAAGAAAATGGTGATTTATTGAAGTATAGATTTTACACATCAGCACTTTATAAAAAAAATCAACCAGAAGGAAAGTTAAATTATCATCTTTATTCTAATGGAAAAGAAGTTAGTCACTTACAATGTAGATGCAAAAAATATAATAATTTTTATGATTGTGAATTTACTATTCCTACTAATTCTAAAAATATAATTATTAGAGGTAATTTTTGGGAAATTTTTCAATTAGATAATGGTAATGTAGCTGAAAATGAAATTTATGTGTTAGATACTTTAAAACAATGATTTTATAAAAATGGAGCGATCTTAATCTTTTGATCGCTCTATTTATTTTTAGAAGCGAGCTAAATCTATATTAGGATTTTTCATACCAAATGTGCTAAGATCAATTTATAATTATAAAATGTATCAACTTTTAAAGTTATTCAGGATTGGCGAGAACAGATTTTGATGCAAGTCTCATGATAAGCTGAGACGGGGTGATAAAACATTATATTAGATTGTAGCTCCAAGTACCTTTCCTAATGCTGGTAAAGATGGAAATATAGCTTGGGGCGAAAGAATTTATGCAGCTGTATGGGGAGGAGATAGAATTAGAGAGCTGTCCGATTTATTTGGTGGGAAAGAAAATGATA
>NZ_JBSICB010000031.1:0-5351 GCF_058245615.1 Chryseobacterium sp. UF-290 | reverse complement strand
TTTTAAAAATAAAATAAAAACTGGCGGCGGCCTACTCTCCCGCGTTAGCAGTACCATCGGCGCTGGTGGGCTTAACTTCTGTGTTCGGAATGGGAACAGGTGAGCCCCACCGCTAAAACCACCCTAAAGAAGGTATATAGCATCTGGCTTTTTGCTACTGGCATTTGGCTTTTTTGCCAATTGCTAGCTGCCAACTGCGTTTTTTAGCGATAAAAACTTTCACAAAGACAAAACCTTTACTGCGCATAAAGCACCTGGTTTTATTAGCAACCATAGACTATAAATCTACGGGTAATTAGTACTACTCGGCTATGACATTGCTGTCTTTACACCTGTAGCCTATCAACGTCGTCATCTACAACGACCCTTAAAAGATGTCTCATCTTGAGGCGAGTTTCGCACTTATATGCCTTCAGTGCTTATCTCTTCCAAACGTAGCTACTCAGCGGTGCACCTGGCGGTACAACTGATACACCAGAGGTTTGTTCAATTCGGTCCTCTCGTACTAGAATCAAGCCCTCTCAAACATCTAACGCCCGCAATAGATAGAGACCGAACTGTCTCACGACGTTCTGAACCCAGCTCGCGTGCCACTTTAATGGGCGAACAGCCCAACCCTTGGGACCTTCTCCAGCCCCAGGATGTGACGAGCCGACATCGAGGTGCCGAACCTCCCCGTCGATGTGAGCTCTTGGGGGAGACTAGCCTGTTATCCCCGGAGTACCTTTTATCCTATGAGCGATGGCCCTTCCATACGGAACCACCGGATCACTATGTCCTGCTTTCGCACCTGATCGACTTGTTGGTCTCACAGTCAAGCACCCTTATGCCATTACACTCTACGCACGGTTACCAAGCGTGCTGAGGGTACCTTTGAAAGCCTCCGTTACTCTTTTGGAGGCGACCACCCCAGTCAAACTACCCACCACGCAATGTCCTTCTAAAAGAAGTTAGGCTCCAAGTAAGTAAAGGGTGGTATTTCAACGTCGACTCCACCAACACTAGCGTGCCAGCTTCATAGTCTCCCACCTATCCTACACATTACTTACTCAAAGTCAATACGAAGTTATAGTAAAGGTTCACAGGGTCTTTTCGTCCCATTGCGGGTAATCGGCATCTTCACCGATACTACAATTTCACCGAGCTCGTGGCTGAGACAGTGCCCAGATCGTTACACCATTCGTGCAGGTCGGAACTTACCCGACAAGGAATTTCGCTACCTTAGGACCGTTATAGTTACGGCCGCCGTTTACTGGGGCTTCAGTTAATGCCTTCGCTTACGCTAAGCACCTTCCTTAACCTTCCAGCACCGGGCAGGTGTCAGACCCTATACAGCATCTTTCGATTTAGCAGAGTCCTGTGTTTTTGATAAACAGTCGCCTGGGCCTCTTCACTGCGGCCAACATTGCTGCTGGCGTCTCTTCTTCCGAAGTTACGAGACTATTTTGCCTAGTTCCTTAGCCACGACTCACTCGAGCACCTTAGGATTCTCTCCTCGACCACCTGTGTCGGTTTTGGTACGGGTTGCTTCACTTCGGCTTTTCTTGGATCAGATTACTCTACAGCAGCTTCGCCCGAAGGCTAGGCCTTGACTATTCCGTCAGTCTCCAGCAGATACATCCAACCGTCCCCTTTTATCGTGAGCAAGTCAGGGAATATTAACCCTGTGTCCATCCACTACCCCTCTCGGGTTCGCGTTAGGTCCCGACTAACCCTCAGCTGATTAGCATGGCTGAGGAAGCCTTGGTCTTTCGGTGAGCAGGTTTCTCGCCTGCTTTATCGTTACTTATGCCTACATTTTCTTTTCTATCCGCTCCACAATACCTCACGATACTGCTTCGGCGCAAATAGAATGCTCTCCTACCAGATATATAAATATAAATCCATAGCTTCGGTAATATGTTTATGCCCGATTATTATCCATGCCGGACCGCTCGACTAGTGAGCTGTTACGCACTCTTTAAATGAATGGCTGCTTCCAAGCCAACATCCTAGCTGTCAATGCAGTCCAACCGCGTTGCTTCAACTTAACATATATTTGGGGACCTTAGCTGTTGGTCTGGGTTCTTTCCCTCTCGGACATGGACCTTAGCACCCATGCCCTCACTGCCGACGAACATTTATTAGCATTCGGAGTTTGTCAGGAATTGGTAGGCGGTGAAACCCCCGCATCCAATCAGTAGCTCTACCTCTAATAAACTTATGCATCGACGCTGCACCTAAATGCATTTCGGAGAGTACGAGCTATCTCCCAGTTTGATTGGCCTTTCACCCCTACCCACAGGTCATCCGAAGACTTTTCAACGTCAACCGGTTCGGTCCTCCACTCTGTGTTACCAGAGCTTCAACCTGCCCATGGGTAGATCACAAGGTTTCGCGTCTAATCCTACTAACTATCCGCCCTATTCAGACTCGCTTTCGCTCCGGCTCCGGTACTTAATACCTTAACCTCGCTAGTAAAATTAACTCGTAGGCTCATTATGCAAAAGGCACGCCGTCACAGCTTGACGCTGCTCCGACCGCTTGTAGGCGTACGGTTTCAGGTTCTATTTCACCCTTCTATTCGAAGTGCTTTTCACCTTTCCTTCACAGTACTTGTTCACTATCGGTCTTTCAGGAGTATTTAGCCTTGGAGGATGGTCCCCCCATATTCAGACAGGATTTCACGTGTCCCGCCCTACTCATTTATCATCTTAATATGCCTTTCGAGTACAGGATTATCACCTTCTATGATTGTTCTTTCCAGAACATTCCTCTAAACATATAAAGACTTTTGGGCTAATCCGCTTTCGCTCGCCACTACTTACGGAATCTCTTCGATTTCTTTTCCTCCGGGTACTTAGATGTTTCAGTTCTCCGGGTTTGCTCCTCTTGCGAGGTGACATGTCTTCAACATGCCGGGTTGCCCCATTCGGACATCTGCGGATCAATTCGTGTGTGCCAATCCCCGCAGCTTTTCGCAGCTTACCACGTCCTTCGTCGCCTCTGAAAGCCTAGGCATCCGCCATACGCCCTTAACGATTTCTTTCCTATTGGTTACTCAAGCGCTTTATGCGCTCGGTTTTCTCTTTGTGATGTCTTTACCGTTAATGTCAATGATCTTAATTTCTTCTGTATTTATGTAAAATGTAGGCATGTACTTATGATGGCTCTCATCATGAGGTATACATGCTACCTTTTTACCAATACAAACTGTGGAGAATAAGGGAGTCGAACCCTTGACCTCCTGCGTGCAAGGCAGGCGCTCTAGCCAGCTGAGCTAATTCCCCGCTAGTTGAGTTGGTGAGTGAAGGTGTTAGAGGGTTTGAGCGTTAAACTCTTATACTCTAATACTCTCAAACTCCTGTACTCAAAATTAGTAGTCTCGGGCAGGCTCGAACTGCCGACCTCTACATTATCAGTGTAGCGCTCTAACCAGCTGAGCTACGAGACTGTCTTTTAGACCTAAAAGATGATAGACTCATAGATAATAGACTCTTTTCTTCGTCTTTATCTCTCTGCTTTTATCTTCTTTGCCTCTCTCAATCCCTTTACTAATTTCTAGTGGGTGTTGTATTTTTAATATAAACCAACCAATCAAAAAACTAAAGCTCAAACTTTAAGTAAGTGCTTTGGTACATAAGTACTTATTTGTTTAACGTTCTTCAACGCTCTAAAATGAGATGTTCCAGCCGCACCTTCCGGTACGGCTACCTTGTTACGACTTAGCCCTAGTTACCTGTTTTACCCTAGGCAGCTCCTGTTACGGTCACCGACTTCAGGTACCCCAGACTTCCATGGCTTGACGGGCGGTGTGTACAAGGCCCGGGAACGTATTCACCGCGCCATGGCTGATGCGCGATTACTAGCGATTCCAGCTTCATAGAGTCGAGTTGCAGACTCCAATCCGAACTGAGACCAGCTTTCGAGATTTGCATCACGTCACCGTGTAGCTGCCCTCTGTACTGGCCATTGTATTACGTGTGTGGCCCAAGGCGTAAGGGCCGTGATGATTTGACGTCATCCCCACCTTCCTCTCTACTTGCGTAGGCAGTCTCACTAGAGTCCCCAACTTAATGATGGCAACTAGTGACAGGGGTTGCGCTCGTTGCAGGACTTAACCTAACACCTCACGGCACGAGCTGACGACAACCATGCAGCACCTTGAAAAATGTCCGAAGAAAAGTCTATTTCTAAACCTGTCATTTCCCATTTAAGCCTTGGTAAGGTTCCTCGCGTATCATCGAATTAAACCACATAATCCACCGCTTGTGCGGGCCCCCGTCAATTCCTTTGAGTTTCAAACTTGCGTTCGTACTCCCCAGGTGGCTAACTTATCACTTTCGCTTAGTCTCTGAAACTTGCGCCCCAAAAACGAGTTAGCATCGTTTACGGCGTGGACTACCAGGGTATCTAATCCTGTTCGCTCCCCACGCTTTCGTCCATCAGCGTCAGTTGTTGCTTAGTAACCTGCCTTCGCAATTGGTGTTCTAAGTAATATCTATGCATTTCACCGCTACACTACTTATTCCAGCTACTTCAACAACACTCAAGACTTGCAGTATCAATGGCAGTTTCACAGTTAAGCTGTGAGATTTCACCACTGACTTACAAATCAGCCTACGGACCCTTTAAACCCAATAAATCCGGATAACGCTTGCACCCTCCGTATTACCGCGGCTGCTGGCACGGAGTTAGCCGGTGCTTATTCGTATAGTACCTTCAGCCAGATACACGTATCTGGGTTTATCCCTATACAAAAGAAGTTTACAACCCATAGGGCCGTCGTCCTTCACGCGGGATGGCTGGATCAGGCTCGCACCCATTGTCCAATATTCCTCACTGCTGCCTCCCGTAGGAGTCTGGTCCGTGTCTCAGTACCAGTGTGGGGGATCACCCTCTCAGGCCCCCTAAAGATCGTTGACTTGGTGAGCCGTTACCTCACCAACTATCTAATCTTGCGCGTGCCCATCTCTATCCACCGGAGTTTTCAATATTAAGCGATGCCACTCAATATATTATGGGGTATTAATCTTCCTTTCGAAAGGCTATCCCCCTGATAAAGGCAGGTTGCACACGTGTTCCGCACCCGTACGCCGCTCTCAAGTCTCCGAAGAGACTCTACCGCTCGGCTTGCATGTGTTAGGCCTCCCGCTAGCGTTCATCCTGAGCCAGGATCAAACTCTCCATTGTATGTTTGTCTGACTCACTCAAAGTTCTTTTAACGCTTTAGTTTTTCCTTACTTGGTTGTTATATTGTATGTCAATGATCTTTATATCTTTCGCTTTTTAACGAAGCAATCTTATCTGTCAGTGTCGCTCCGTATTTGCGAGTGCAAAAGTAAAAATTTATTTCTTAATGACCAAATTTT
>NZ_JBSICB010000030.1:0-6594 GCF_058245615.1 Chryseobacterium sp. UF-290 | reverse complement strand
TATCATTTTCTTTCCCACCAAATAAATCGGACAGCTCTCTAATTCTATCTCCTCCCCATACAGCTGCATAAATTCTTCCAGCTAATGTTATATTTCCGTCTTTACCAGCATTAGGAAAGGTACTAAATCAGGTAAAATTTTCGTCCTAAAAAGGATCAACTCCAACCTCATCTTGATTTTATAAATATTCTATCTGCAGCAAGAGAAATGCTGTCTTTTTCTTTAAAAGATGAGAATGCAGTAACAATTCCCATAACAGAATTTTCTTCGTTGTTTAAGGGCAAATTACAAGTATAGTGATCATTTACTTTTTTACATTTTATTTTTCCTTCTCTTAATCTTTTCTTTCGAAGAGTATCAGAAATGATATAATCAAATTCAACATCGTAAATACTGTATTTAGAAATTGGAAAATAAAAGTCAAAGTTGCTATTTTGTTTAGTTATATTTACATTATAAAACTTACTCGATCGGTTATCAAGCATTCCATCATTATATACTTTTATTTGATTTTCTATTTGTTTATCTAAAAAAATATATTCGATTTCAAACCAATTTTTATTATATTTACTTTTCACCTTCCACCATTTTTGTCTGGAATTATTATGTAAATTGATCTTTCCTTCTATAATATATTTTGAATTTTCTCCATAAATCTTTGTAACAGAATCATTAATTTTTGTTTCTTTAATTTCATAGTTATCCAGATTAGATAACTCTATTATATTTAATTGTTTTTGCTCTGGATTTTTACAAGCAAAAATCAATAAAAAAATAGATGATAAAAAAATTAGATCATCTTTAAAATTATTTACTAAAATATTTTTCATACCAATTATCAATACCTTTTTTATTTATAGCTTTTACAGCATTATTAAACTTTTCTGATTCTCTTTTAATGTTGTTAACAGGGACATATTTCGTAGTATCATGTATTTGAGGAAAATATAGAGCCTCTTTAATTAGTATACTATCATTTTCTTTCCCACCAAATAAATCAGACAGTTCTCTAATTCTATCTCCTCCCCATACAGCTGCATAAATTCTTCCAGCCCAAGTTATATTTCCATCTTTACCAGCATTAGGAAAGGTACTTGGAGCAACAAAACTTCCCCAATCTAACGTAAAAAGCTTATCACCAGGTCTGAATTTGTCCCAAGTACTTGCATCAAAATCAGTTCTCGCCAATCCTCCAATATTTGTAATTTGAGGAAACTCTTCATTTGTAGGACGAATAAAACCGTCTATAGAATTTGCTAGATAAGAAGTAAATCCTTGTATAGCTCCATAAGCACCATCAGACCTTTTTTGTCTTTTTTCAAAGTCATCAAGAACTTTTTTAAAAGCGATCAACATTGCCTTCATAATATCTTCTGAATTAATTCCTTTTTTAGCTGTTACTACAACCGGATCGAGCTTAAAATGTAAACCATCAGTATTAGAGTTTTCTGTATTTGAAGCTGAGCCACCGCCACCTTTGCTATATGCAGAGTTAAGCTTGTCAATTGTGCTGAAAAAATCACCAATATTATCAGGCTGTCCAATAAAAGACATCAAAGCCCTGTTATTTGTACTTCCTCCACTTGCATAAAACATCAGCATGGTAGTAGGAGCCATCGTAGCTTTAATCTCATCTTCCTGTGTTTGTGGCTTTCTACCATCAGGATCTGTAAACTTCACAGGATTGTTATAGGCATAATTATATGGGGAATGTCTTCTCATCTCCTCTGCCAAAGGATCTATCACACCCCATCTTCCAAGATCAGGCATATAAAACCTGGCTCCGAAATCAAACATTCCCGTTTCCTGAAGCTCCTTACCACCAAATTTGTAGTTTAAATATCCTCCTAAAAGACCTTTCTCTGGGCCTATATGGCTTAATCCAAATGGATAGTAATTATTAGTATCAACGATCTGAGGAGCTCCTGCGCTGTTTCGAGCGAAACTTACCCGTACATTTCCTAAGTGGTCACGGTACTGGTAAATATAGCGGTTTTCCGTGAAACTGTAAAATCCTTCTGAGGTGGCGACAAAATCGAGCTTCCACTCAGGGCTTTCCGGTTCTAACGTTTCTATCTTTTTGTAGGCCTGCTCCTCGTAAGCAGAGGCCGTCTTACAGACCAGACATGGCTCAAGACCTCCTAGATCTACGAATTCATACTGAAAGCCATCCAGATAATCGGTCATCCGGGTAGTCACAACACTTCCTTTTCCACTACGCCAGCTTGTATGGGTTTTTCTCAGTTTAGTACCATCGGCACGGTACAAATAATTAAGATCAACATTAGTCGTAACTCCGAAAGCTGCCTGTGAGATCGTAAATATATCGGGAAGATTCAGGAAATTATAGTTAATAGATTGTATACCTTTATCCTTCATGGTGGCCATATTCCCATTAGCATCGTAATCAATAAGATTATTCCCGCCTTCGTATCCGGTATCATTCATGGCATTCTCCAGCACCTTATCCAGACGGTTTCCTGTATACTGGTACACCAGATCATCTACCAAAGTAGCGGTTGTCCCTGAAATGGCAAATGCATTTCTTTTCAGGGTTTTGATATTCCCGTTCAGGTCATAGGTGACATGCTCATTATACTTATTATTGTGAGGTACAGTCGTACCGGGCTCAGAGTAGATAGCGTCTTTCAGGCGATTGAGCGGATCATAGATATAAGAATACCTTTTAAGAATACCATCCGAAGCTATTTTCCAGTCCACTTCCGAGATATTGCCATTGCTTTTCCCCGGAGCTATATTCGTATATTCAGGATTCTGGTATTTTACTTCATATCCAAAAAGCTTATTTCCAAGGTTTACAGGGTCATTGATCCTGGTAAGCACCCCACGGATGTCATATCCATATTCTATAGTCTGAAGACCATTTCCTACCTTTTTCTGGGAAAGCTGGGACAATTCGTTATAGGTATTTTCTGACAATATTTCTATAGTACCGCTGTCTATCTGGTGCGTCTGTTTTTTCAGACGGTTCTGGCTGTCGTACTCAAAATTCTGGGATATCACTTTCTCAGTATCTATACCAAGCCTTTTATGATAAACCTTAGTCTGTTTTACCACTCCTGCAAAATCCAGCTCTGATTCTGTTCTGGTATGCCCTCCCAGGTGATTGATATTATACGATCCTATTGCTCTTCCTTTGGCATCATAATAGACATAACTTTTGGTCCAGCTATCATCCTCTATATTCTTCACCAGGCTCAGAGTAGGCATTGCCTGGGTATTCACCGAAGCATTTTGAGTATCAGGGATCACCGTCTGCCCCAATATTGACGAAGGGAAAGAAGGATTAAAGCTATACTGCGGATAGGTATCGTAATAATTGATATTTAAAACAGAGATGATGTCGGTTGGAAAATGAGTATTGGTATAGTAAACGGTCATATCATTTTTAATAAAACCAGTTGTATTCCTTGTCTCTATAACGATCACATCTTTAACCTGATTTTGCAATACCGGTCTTTCTCCGGCCGTAACCATACCTGAATAGACAGCTCTTCCCAACTTGTCATACTTGGTCATCAGCCATTTCCCGGAAGCTTTCATATTGGCATCCTGGGTAAGGATAAGCCGGTCTGCTTTGTCATATACCATATATTCCCAGCCTTTCCCTGGTACTTTTTTCTCTACAAGCCTGCCCAGACCGTCATAACGATACTGGTAGCAGAGGTTATCTAAACCTGTCTGATCAGGGACAGCATCACCAACCACCAACGGAGGGAATACATACGCCAGCTGACCGTATTCATTGTACAGATAATAGGTATCCACATCCTTAGTACCATCATTTTTCCTTACCAGAACCGTCTGTCCTTCTCCATTCTGAAATTCGGTAGTGATATTGCCGTCAGGATCGGCAGCAGATATTTTCATGAGCTGGTTGGCCGCATAGCTTCCTGACAAGGTGATTCCTGACGCTGTTCTTCCATCCACCCATTCTGTAGTGATGATAAATCTTTTTACTTCTCCTTCCGTATTGGTTCCGTAGGTCATATTCGCAGGTTTCTGAGACCATGTATTTCCTGCCGGAACCAACTGATTGATCCTGCCTGTATAGATATTATCATAGATCTTTTCAGCATAGATCCTTTCATTCCCATATCCCGCTGCTGAAGCATTACCTAATGGATCAGTATACAGGGCTCCATTTTGTGTTCCGCTCTGAGGTACCGGCAGATAGCTTTTGGCCTCCCGCCCTTTGGAATCATATTCAATAGGAGTCACCACATCTCTTCCCAGCGGTGTCGCTTTCAGCGCAATAGCCTGAATGGGTCTTCCCAAACCGTCAAAATACTGCACCACTTCGGATTTCTTTATACAGTCAGCATCCAGACAGGATTTTGTATAGATATAGTTTTCTGAGATGCTCAGATTGGTCTGCCCGGCAATGCCTAATGAAAAAAGAAGAATAAAAAACGAAAAATACTTTTTGCTTTGCTTCCTTTTCAGTACTGAGAAGCAGGAGGTTGTTATTATATTTTTTTTCATGATGTTTTTAGTGTTTATAGTTGTATTGATTCTCCTTCAATATTTTACCTTCTGCATTTGTTACCTTAATAAGCCTGTTAGCACTGTCGTAGATATTCACCGTCCTGATCCCGTTAGCCGAAATAGAGTTGGTAACCCCTGTCATCAGATCATAGGTAGATGCTGTAATGGTGAAACCTTTAAGCGCAGGATCTTTTCGGAGATTCTCCAGCGCCTGCAGCAAGGCAGGTTCATTGGCAGGGTTATCATGATCAGCATTAGAGGCAGAAATGGCAGCCGTGATGCTGGGAAGGGAAGCAACCTGGGAATAAGACGCTCCGGTAATTACCGCTATCGGCTGGGTCTGATAGTATCCCCAAATAGTGGTAACAGGAATTCCATCCTTCCCCGTAACCTGTACAAGATTACCTTTAGTGTCGTACACATCCAGAGTGGAAGCGGTAAAAGAGCTTTGAGTCTGCATATTATAGCCAATTACAGATGTCGGGTACAAATGGGAGGGATCCTCAAATTTGGTTTCCGCTTTTCCGATCAGCTTTCCATTTCTCTTCGTAGAGGTCTCAAGAGGAATATTGATCATATTGGCATTCAGTAGCTTCTGCACTCCTTTATCAGCAGGATAAAGAAGTGTTTTTTCTACAACAATGCCATCCTGAAGGGTTTCTTTGGAAGAAACCATATTGCTGTAGGTATCTTCAAAAATGCGCTCTGAGCCTGAAACCAGCTTCTTAGCTGTTCCTGAAATATAATTCTCTGTAGCAGAGCCCTGTTTTGAAATAACAATCTTTTTCACAGCAGAGGTTCCATCCATAATATTAGGCAAAGGAACTTCCTTCAACTGATAATTCATTTCTACCTTTTGAAGCAGTTGTCCCTCGCTATAGGTTTCTTTCTTTTCCAGCATTCCCATCATGCGGAGGTAAGCATTCATTTCTCTGTCCCCACCCATATAAGAGGGGGTAATTCCAGGTGTTATATTATAAGGCTGTCTGTAGTAATATTTTGAGTAGCTGCCATTAACCATATCCGTGACCTGAATATTGGTATAGCCAATTGGTTTAACCTCATTTCTTGATTCGCCTATAAAGCTTAATTCCATAGATTCATCCAATATGAAGCCGCTGGAACGTTGCGGATCATCAAAAAGCTTATATTCATATGTTGTATGGCTTACTGGTGTGGAAGATCCCGGATTAAAGTTCTTAATACTTTTGATTCTCAGCCCATGACTGTATTCATTGGGATCAAATGCTGTTTTTTTAAATGCATAAAGCTCTATTGTTCCAGTACTTTTCCCACTAACTTCAAAATTAAGAGTTCCTACACCTCCTCCCGTATACATCCCTGGGCAGGTAAGTGTCATATTTTCAAAAGGTGAATAAGTATAAGGGACAACCTCATTTCCATTTATGTAAAGAAAAGATTCCCGTGGAATTCCAGGTTTCACCGGACCATATGGATCATAGGCAAACATAATGAAGGCGACTTTGTAATCGGCAGGTACGGTATAGGGCTGAGGCTCCTGCCCCGGCTCTGTTTTATAGGTTATTGTATGGATTTTCTCTAAAGGAGAATAGCTGTAAAAACCATAAGAACCAGTAGTATTGAGTGGCAATGCCTGAGATTCAAACTCATATTCGGTCCTTCCTCCAGTGGGTAAAATAATGCTCTTCAAAGCACCATACGTACAGGCATCACGATTTCTTTCTCCCTTAAAACGAAAGACTCCGCTGTCGAAATCACAATATTGGAATGCATTGGGATATCCAAAGCCATCAACTTCTCCACCAGACCCGACAGGCGCTGAATTGTATTCAAAGGAAAATTTCTGGATCTGGTTATTATTTTTATCCAGATTAATCAATCCTTTCAAATTCCCCTCTCTTTGAAACGCATATTGATTAACCACAGCATTCCGGGCATCCTTGAGAACCAGCTTATCTAAAATATACCAGTCCTCGGAAGAGTCGGAGCTTAAAGGAGGATGCTGTGCTGAGCGATGATTATAAAGGTATTCTAAGACATGTGCAAATTATATCTTATTAAATTTACAAAAGGTTCCTCTCTTTTTACCACGGCAAACATTCT